>NZ_BAAHAB010000012.1:0-22619 GCF_054777895.1 Nocardioides ultimimeridianus
CGCGTGCACGACCCGGCGCCCGCCGCGGCCGCCTCGCGCGTCGCTGTCCGGCTCGCCCGCGCCGCCGCGGGCGCAGCGGCGACCGGCCTCATGGCGGTCGCGCGATGAGGGCTCGGACCCGGGCGGCCGCCCGCTCCTGGCTGGAGAGCGCGCGCTTCGAGGTGCTGCCGACCGCCCGCATCGTCGATGAGGTCTCGACCCACCTGCAGCCCGGCGCGACCGTGACGGTGACCGCCTCGCCCAGCAAGGGCCTGGGCGCGACCCTGGACTGCGCCGAGGAGCTGGCCGGTCGCGGCTTCGACGTCGTACCCCACCTCGCGGCGCGGATGGTCGCAGGACGCTCCGAGCTCGAGGAGATCTGCGCCCGGCTGCGGGAGTGCGGCGTCTCCAGCGTCTTCGTGCCCGCCGGAGACGCCGACCCGGCCCCCGGCGGCTACCACGGCGCGGTCGAGCTGCTCGCCGACCTCGAGGCGATGGGCAGCCCGTTCGCCCAGGTCGGCATCACCGGCTACCCGGAGTCGCACCCGCGCATCGGCGACGACGTCACCGTGCAGGCGATGTGGGACAAGCGCCACCACGCCACGCAGATCGTCAGCAACCTGGTCTTCGACCCCAAGGTCGTGGCCGGCTGGATCGAGCGGGTGCGCGCCCGCGGCGTGCGGACGCCGATCCTGATCGGCCTGGTCGGGCCGGTGGACCGCGGCCCGCTGCTGAAGATGGCGACCAAGATCGGGGTGGGGGAGTCGACGAAGTTCCTCGTCAAGAACCGCAACCTGTTCACCCGGATCGTCTCGCCGGGCGGCTACGACCCGATGCGCTTCCTCGCCGCCGTCGCAGCGGCCGCGCCCGGTCCGGAGGCCGGTGTCGCCGGCCTGCACCTGTTCACCTTCAACCAGGTCGCCGAGACTGAGGCGTGGCGGCGGGTACAGGTCGAGCGCCTCGGTACGCCGGCGGGCTCCACCGCCCGCTGACCGCCGGCCGACCGACCGCCGACCGCCCGCTGACCGTGAGCAGTCCCCGCCCCCTGAGGAGTGTCATGTTTGACAAGATCCTGGTCGCCAACCGCGGAGAGATCGCGATCCGTGCGTTCCGCGCCGCCAACGAGCTGGGCGCCCGCACGGTCGCCGTCTACCCGTTCGAGGACCGCGGTTCCGAGCACCGGCTCAAGGCCGACGAGGCCTACCAGATCGGCGAGCGGGGCCACCCGGTCCGCTCCTACCTCGACCCCGACGCCATCGTCGCGGCGGCCGTCGAGGCGGGCGCCGACGCCGTCTACCCGGGCTACGGCTTCCTCTCGGAGAACCCCGCGCTGGCCGAGGCCTGCGCCGACGCCGGGATCACCTTCGTCGGCCCGCCGGCGAGCGTGCTGGAGCTGACCGGCAACAAGGCGCGCGCGGTCGCGGCGGCGCGGGAGGCCGGCGTACCGACCCTGGCCTCGATCGACCCGACCGACGACGCCGACGAGCTCGTCGCCGCGGCCGAGGGCCTGCGCTACCCGCTGTTCGTGAAGGCCGTCGCCGGCGGCGGCGGGCGCGGCATGCGGATGGTCGAGCGGCCCGAGGCGCTGCGCGAGTCGATCGAGACCTGCATGCGCGAGGCGTCCGGCGCGTTCGGCGACCCGACGGTCTTCATCGAGCAGGCGGTCGTCGAGCCGCGGCACATCGAGGTGCAGATCCTGGCCGACGCCGAGGGGGAGGTCATCCACCTCTACGAGCGCGACTGCTCGGTCCAGCGGCGCCACCAGAAGGTCGTCGAGATCGCGCCCGCGCCCGGCCTCGACCCCGCGCTGCGCGACCGGATGTGCGCCGACGCGGTCCGCTTCGCGCGCCACATCGGCTACCGCAACGCGGGCACCGTCGAGTTCCTGCTCGACCCGTCCGGCGACTACTTCTTCATCGAGATGAACCCGCGGATCCAGGTCGAGCACACGGTCACCGAGGAGGTCACCGACGTCGACCTGGTGCAGGCCCAGCTGCGGATCGCGTCGGGCGCCACCCACGCCGACCTCGGCCTGGCCCAGGACGAGATCCGGCTCCGCGGCGCCGCGCTGCAGTGCCGGATCACCACCGAGGACCCCGCGAACGGCTTCCGGCCGGACACGGGCACCATCACGGCGTACCGCTCGCCCGGCGGAGCCGGCGTCCGCGTCGACGGCGGCACGACGTTCACCGGCGCCGAGGTCAGCCCGCACTTCGACTCGATGCTCGCCAAGCTGACCTGCCGGGGCCGCACCTTCGACGACGCCGTACGCCGTGCCCGGCGTGCCGTCGACGAGTTCCGGATCCGCGGCATCTCCACCAACATCCCGTTCCTCCAGGCGCTGCTGCGCGACCCGGACTTCCAGGCCGGCCGGCTCACCACCTCGTTCATCGAGCGGCACCCGCGGCTGCTCGAGGCCCGCAGCTCCGGCGACCGCGGCACCAAGCTGCTGTCCTACCTGGCCGACGTCACCGTCAACCGGCCGTACGGCGAGGCGCCGGTCACCGTGACCCCGGCCAGCAAGCTGCCGCGGCTCGCGCCGGGGGAGCCCGCGCCGGGCAGCCGGCAGCTGCTGCTCGCGACCGGCCCGGAGGAGTTCGCGCGCCGGCTGCGGGCCGCCGACGCGGTCGCGGTCACCGACACCACCTTCCGTGACGCGCACCAGTCGCTGCTGGCCACGCGCGTGCGCACGACCGACCTGCTCGCCGTCGCCGGGCACGTCGCCCGCACCACCCCCGAGCTCTGGTCGCTGGAGTGCTGGGGCGGGGCGACGTACGACGTGGCGCTGCGCTTCCTGGGTGAGGACCCGTGGGAGCGGCTGGCGGGGCTGCGCGAGGCGGTGCCGAACATCTGCCTGCAGATGCTGCTGCGCGGGCGCAACACCGTCGGCTACACGCCGTACCCGACCGCGGTCACCGACGCCTTCGTCGAGGAGGCCGCGGCCACCGGCATCGACGTGTTCCGGATCTTCGACGCCCTCAACGACGTCGACCAGATGCGGCCGGCCATCGACGCGGTCCGCGCCACCGGCAGCACCGTCGCCGAGGTGGCGCTGTGCTACACCGGCGACCTCTCCGACCCCGGCGAGCGGCTGTACACGCTCGACTACTACCTGCGCCTGGCCGAGCAGATCGTCGAGGCGGGCGCGCACGTGCTCGCGATCAAGGACATGGCCGGGCTGCTGCGGGCCCCGGCCGCGCGCACCCTGGTCGCCGCGCTGCGCGAGCGCTTCGACCTGCCGGTCCACCTGCACACCCACGACACCCCGGGCGGCCAGCTCGCGACCCTCACCGCCGCGATCGACGCCGGCGTGGACGCGGTCGACGCGGCGTGCGCGGCGATGGCCGGCACCACCTCCCAGCCGCCGCTCTCGGCGCTGGTCGCGGCGACCGACTTCACCGCCCGCGCCACCGGCCTGGACCTCACCGCGGTCAACGCGCTGGAGCCCTACTGGGAGGCGGTACGCCGGGTCTACGCGCCCTTCGAGTCGGGCCTCCCCGCGCCGACCGGCCGTGTCTACCGGCACGAGATCCCCGGCGGACAGCTCTCCAACCTGCGCCAGCAGGCGATCGCGCTCGGCCTGGGGGAGAAGTTCGAGCAGATCGAGGACATGTACGCCGCCGCCAACGACATCCTCGGCAACGTCCCCAAGGTGACCCCGAGCTCGAAGGTCATCGGCGACCTCGCCCTGGCCCTGGTGGCCGCGGGGGCGGACCCGGTCGCGTTCGCGGACGACCCGGCGTCGTACGACGTCCCGGCCTCCGTGATCGGCTTCCTGCACGGCGAGCTCGGCGACCCGCCGGGAGGCTGGCCCGAGCCGTTCCGGACCCGCGCGATCGGCAACAAGCCGTGGAGCGCCCCGGACGAGACGCTGCCCGCGGATGCCGAGGAGGGGCTGCGCACCGACCGCCGCGCCACCCTCAACCGGCTGCTCTTCCCCGGGCCCACCCGCGACTTCCTCGACGCCCGCGAGCGCTGGGGCGACCTGTCGGTCATCGACA
The DNA here is from genome assembly GCF_054777895.1 of Nocardioides ultimimeridianus. Taxonomy (NCBI): domain Bacteria; kingdom Bacillati; phylum Actinomycetota; class Actinomycetes; order Propionibacteriales; family Nocardioidaceae; genus Nocardioides; species Nocardioides ultimimeridianus. Next base: position 3,981 of record NZ_BAAHAB010000012.1, read on the forward strand.
CCCTGGACTACCTCTACGGGCTGCGCGAGGGCGACGAGCACGTGGTCGAGCTCGAGCCCGGCGTGAAGCTCGTCGTCGGGGTCCAGGCCGTCAGCCAGCCCGACGAGCGCGGCTACCGCACCGTGATGTGCACCCTGAACGGCCACCTGCGGCCGATCTCGGTGCGCGACCGCTCGGTCTCGACCGACGTGGTCAGCGCGGAGCGCGCCGACACCGGCAACCCCGGCCATGTCGCCGCGCCCTTCCAGGGCGTGGTCACGGTCGCGGTCGCGGCCGGCGACAAGGTCGAGGCCGGTGACGTCGTCGCCACCATCGAGGCGATGAAGATGGAGGCCAGCATCACGGCCCCCGTCGCGGGCGTCGTCGATCGCGTGGCCGTCTCGGGCCCGCAGGCCGTCGACGGAGGCGACCTGCTGATCGTCCTGGGCTGATCCGACCCAGGCCCCGTCACGGCACCCGCACGGGGAGTGCCGTGCAGAGAGAAGGAAGTGTTTCGTGAAGAGGTTCCTCAGTGCCGGTCTCGCGGCGGCCGCAGCGAGCGTGATCACCGGGTTCGTCGTCGCCCAGCCGGCGTCCTCGACCGACGAGTCGGCCGGCTGCCCGGTGAGCGAGTACGCGATGGCGCTGCGCTACCAGCAGTCCGCCTCGGTGGCCGCGCTGCAGAAGCAGTCCTACCGCCTGGCCGCCGACCGGCTCGAGCAGCTCGTGGGACCGATGCAGGCCTACCAGGACAACGGCGCCCGGGTCGGGCTGATCAAGCGCAACGGGCACCTCGCCGTCGTCGCCGACCTGGACGAGACCGTGCTCGACAACAGCGCGCTGCTGGCCCGCGACCTGCAGGCCTGCCACACCTACACGACGTGGGACACCTGGTCGGACTGGGAGATCAACGGCGACCCGACCCTCATCCCGGGTGCCGCGGCGTTCTTCCACGAGGCCGACCGGCTCGGCCTGGGCGTCTACTACATCTCCGACCGGTTCCAGGAGAACAAGCCCTCCACGCTCGCCACCCTGCGCACCCTCGGCCTGCCGCAGGTCAGCGACGACCACGTCCTGCTCTACGGCCCGACCAAGGCCGAGCGCCGCGCGATCGTGAGCCGGGACCACCGGATCGTGCTCGAGCTCGGCGACTCGCTGACCGACTTCTCCCAGGAGTTCAAGCACGCCAGCGAGGAGCGGCAGGCGCAGCTGGTCGACCAGTACGACGCCCGCTGGGGCACCTCGTGGATCGCGTTCCCGGACTCGGCGTACGGCCAGTGGAGCACGAACCCGCTGCACGCCTGGGACGCCCCGCTCGTCACGAGCTGACGGGCTGACGGGCTCGGGGCAGGTCGTAATCTCGTCGGCGTGCCGATGATCGACCTGCCCCTGCCCGACGGGAGCGCCGAGGCCCACCTCGCCGTCCCGCCCGACCTCGCCGCGGGGGAGACCCGCCCCGGTGTGCTGTTCTTCATGGACGCCTTCGGGCTGCGACCGCAGCTCGAGGCGATGGCCGACCGGATCGCGTCGTGGGGGTACGTCGTCCTGGTGCCCCACCTCTTCCACCGCACCATCACGGTCGCGGACCTCGCGCCGACCGCCGATCTGCGGATGCCCGAGGAGCGGGAGCGGTTCTTCGCGGCGGTCATGCCGCACCTGCGGGCGCTCACGCCCGAGCTCTCCGACGCCGACACGGCCGGCTACCTCGCCGCGCTGCGGGCGCGTCCCGAGGTGGGCGACGGCCCACTCGGCGTCACGGGCTACTGCATGGGCGCCCGGCTGGCGACCCGCGCCGCCGGCAACCACCCCGACGACGTCGCCGCGGCGGCCGGCTTCCACGGCGGCCGGCTGGCCACCGAGGACCCCGACAGCCCGCACCTGCTGCTCGCCCACGCGCGCGCCGAGCTCGTCTTCGGCCATGCCGACAACGACCCGTCGATGCCGCCCGAGGCCGTCGTGCGGCTCGGGGAGGCGCTGGCCGCCGCCGGCCTCACCGCGACCAACGAGGTGTACGCCGGCGCACAGCACGGCTTCACGATGGCCGACACCTCGTCGTACGACGAAGCCGCCGCGGAGCGGTCCTTCCGCGAGCTCCGGGCACTGCTCGGCCGGCACCTGGAGCACGCGTAATAGCAGGCTTTACCAACCAATGCAGAAGAAAATGTGCGCCGTATGTCGAAATGCTGTGTGTAACGCGTCACCTGAGCCCTAGGGTTGTCGTTGTCTGGGGGACATCGGGATTTCCTTTGAAGGGGGTTGGGGCATGTTCGGGAGGCTCATCACCTACATCGCGACGGGACTGGTGGCGGTTCTCGTCATCGCCTCCGGCGGTGCGGCTTCGGGCTACGGCAACGGCGTGAGCACCTCGTGCAACGTCAGCGTCAGCGCGAAGGCGGGCAAGCCCATCTCGGCGTACATCGACGTCAAGGGCAACGCGTCCACCGCAGTCACCGGCGATGTCACCATCTCGGTCTCCCGCGTCGGCAACGCCGCGCGTGCGGCCCGCGCCACGACCTCGTGGAGCAAGACGGTCCACTACAACGGCACCCCGCTGTCGATCACCGGCCCCGTCCTCAAGAACGGCGCCTACCGCGCGGTCGCCAGCTTCAGCGCCGACCCGGGCGTCTACCTCGACTGCCAGTGCTTCGGCCGGTTCAGCACCAAGAGCGTCGCGGGCGAGCACCACAACAACGGCGGCGGTGGCGGGGGCGGCCTGCCCAACACCGGCGGCCCGTCGGAGTGGTGGCTCATCGCAGGCTTCGGTCTGGTGCTCGTGGGAGGCGCGGCGACCTACACCGCACGCCGCCGCCGCGTCGCCGCGCACGCCTGATCCATCCAGATCCAGCCGAGATCCCAGCCTGATCCATCGCGGACGGCATGGTCCGAGGACTACCCTCGGCACCATGCCGTCCTTGCGTTGCCCCTGTGACACGACCCTGCGCGCCGACACCGACGACGAGCTCGTCGAGAAGGTGCAGGAGCACCTCGCCGCCGAGCACCCCGGGCGGGAGTACTCCCGCGAGGAGATCCTGTTCATGGCGATGTGAGCGCCGAGCGCGTCGCCGCGATCGCTCCCTCGCCGACCTTGCGTCGGTCGGCACCTCCGGTCGCTCGTTCCTCGCTCCCTACGGCACCGTCCGCCGCGCGCTCGGCCTCGGTCGCTGCGGCGCCGCGCTGCCGGCGCTCGCATCGGTGGCGCTTCGCGCCCGCGCGACTCAGGCGGGGTAGATCCGCGGCAGCTCCGACGCCTTGCCGGTGAACTCGGGCGCCCGCTTCTCCAGGAACGCGGCCACGCCCTCCTTCCCGTCGGCGATCGAGGTGTAGTACATCGCCAGGGAGTCGGACAGGTGCGCCTCGAGCGGGTCGGCGGCGGCGCCGTTGCGGTAGAGCATCTGCTTGGCCAGGCCCAGCGCCACCGGCGAGCGGTCGCGGACGAAGGAGCGCGCCAGGTCGTAGGCCGCCGGGAGGAGCTCCTCGGGCTCGTGGAGGCTGCGCACCAGCCGGCCGGCGTACGCCTGCTCGCCGGTGAGGATGTCGGCGGAGTAGACCCACTCCAGCGCCTGCTGGATGCCGACGATGCGCGGCAGGAACCAGGTCGAGCACGCCTCCGGCACGATGCCGAGACGGCCGAACACGAAGCCGATCCGGGCCTTCGTCGAGGCCAGCCGGAGGTCCATCGCCAGGGTCATCGTCGCACCGATGCCGACGGCCGGACCGTTGATGGCCGCGATGACCGGCTTGGGCAGGGCGTGGATGGCCAGCGTGACCTTGCCGCCGGTGTCCCGGATGCCGTCGTCGTACGGCGCCTCGTCGTACGCCGCCCGGAACTCCTCGGGCGTGGGCGAGAGGCTCTCGTCGAGCCCGAACACGTTGCCCTCGGCCGACAGGTCCATGCCGGCGCAGAACGCGCGGCCCGAGCCGGTGACCACGACGGCGCGGACGTCGTCGCTGCGGGCGTCGGTGAGGAACACCTGGTGCAGCTCGCGCGCCATGGTCAGGTTGAACGCGTTGAGGGCGTCGGGGCGGTGCAGGATGAGCGTGGCGATGCCATCGGCGTCGACGCTCCACTGGAGGGTCTCGTAGCTGGTCATGAGGGGAGGCCTGAGGCCGTGCATTCCTTCTTGGTGATGTCGCCGGTGCGGTCCTCGATGATGGCCTTGAACAGCGGCTTGGCCCGCGACTCGTCCATGTAGTGGGCCGATCCGTCGGTGACCGGCATCGTGCAGGTGAGCCCGTCCTTGCTGCCGGCGTGCCGCATCGCGAGCGCCCAGCGGGCGACGGCGACCTGGTTGGTGCCCTCGCCGAAGGAGAAGAAGTCCGGCACGGCCTGGTTCAGCCTCCACCAGCGGAACGGGTTGAGCACCGACCACGGCGAGAACACCTTGCTGCCGATGGCCGCGACCACCTCGCGCTGGTGCGCGACCCGGTCCAGGTCGCCGAGGCGCTGCGCGTGCCGGGAGCGGGCATAGGCGAGGGCCGTGCGGCCGTCGGCCTCCTGGCAGCCCTTCTTCACGTGCAGGCCGGCGTCCTTGTCGTCCATCCGCGTCTTCGGACAGATCGTGATGCCGCCGACGGCGTCGACCACGCCCGCGACGCCGCCGAGCCCGACCTGGACGTAGTCGTCGATGCGGACCCCCGTCTGCTGCTCGATCGCGTGCACCAGCTTCGTGGCGTCGCCGGCCTTGAAGTAGCCGTTGATCCGGCTGCCGTCGACGTACCAGTCGCGCGGGAAGGAGATCAGCACGTCCGGCCCCGAGCCGGTGTGCAGCATCATGATCGTGTCCGACAGGTTCTCGTTGTGGTGCAGACCGGTGTGGTACTCCTTCTTCTGCGCCGTGGTCAGCCCCGCACGGGAGTCGCTCCCGACCATCAGGTACGTCGTTCCCGGCTGCTCCGCCGGACGGGCGCCGGTCGGCTCGAAGGGGATCTTGGTGACCCGGGTCCAGGTGAAGAACGGCACGGCCAGCGTGTAGACCAGCCACAGCACGACCAGCGCGCCGAGGATCTTCACCCAGCGGCCCGGCCGCTTCCACCCGCTCGGGCCCGCCGACCAGGCGGGTCGCGGCGGCTTCGCCGGCTCCACGCTCGCCCCGTAGCGGGTCTCCGCCGGCCGCGCGGGCGGCAGGCCGCGGCTCGGCGGGGGAGTGCCGGTGCCGGGGCGCGGCTGGGTCGGGATCCGGCGGGTCGGCTCGGGGTCGTCGCCGGGACGGCTCGCGCCCTGACCACCGCCCTTGGGCTGGTCGCCGTACATCCAGCCGAACTCGTCGGACCCGCGCGTGTCGTCGCTACCCCCTGCCATGGGCCAAGACGCTACCGTCAGCGCGTGACCGATTCCCTCGCGGCGCGCTCGCCGTCGTACTCCCGGATCGAGCTGGCCGCCGTCACGTCCCGCGCGCAGGCGAACCTGCTCGGCAACGTCCACGGCGGCGAGGTGGTCAAGCTCGCCGACTCCACGGCGGGGGTCGTGGCGCAGCGGCACAGCGGCGGCCCGGCGGTCACGGCGGCGCTGGACGAGATGGCCTTCCTCGAGCCGGTCCGGGTCGGTGACATCGTGCGGACCTACGGCCAGGTGAACTGGGTCGGCCGCTCCTCGATGGAGATCGGGGTGCGCATCGAGACCCAGCCCTGGGACGCGGCGACCGAGTGGCGACACGTCGGATCGGCATACTTCGTGTTCGTGGCGATCGACGGCGCCGGGCACGCACGCCCGGTCCCGCCGCTGGACCTGCGCGACGAGCACGAGGTACGCCGCTGGCGCGAGGCCGAGATCCGCCGTGCCCACCGGCTCGCGGGCCGCCGGGAGATCGACGACGCGCGCGGCGTCACACCCTAGGGGAATCCCCGGTTCCAGCGGCCGATCCGTAGGATGCCGTCCATGCTCCGCGGTCTGCTGTCGCCGAAACGTGTCATCGCCCTGGTGGTGGCAGTCCTCGTCATCGTCGGCCTGGTCGTCTCCTCGCTGTGGCTGGACAAGCGCGCCGACCGGCGTCGACCGATGTACCGCGCGCTGATCGAGATGGAGGGCCTGCAGTGGGACCTCCTCAAGGAGGGCAAGCCCGGCGAGGCGCTGGTCGTCAAGCACGGCAACGAGCCGCACCTCATCGGCGGCCACGCCTTCAACGTGCCCAGCGGGGTGATCGTCAAGGTCGAGAAGCGCGACGGCGCCACCTGCGTCTTCGCCGAGAACCACCACGGCGACCACTCCTCCTGGCAGTGCGTCGACGTCAACGCCGCACGGCCCACCCTCGGCGGCCTGCAGTAGCTCCTTCGGCGCGTCGGGACGGCTGTTACCTGTGTGACTGGTGATACTGGCTCGGACTGCTTCCTTCCCCAGCAGGAGATGCCGCCGAATGGCCACCTACACCGTCGCGACCGCCGGTCCCGTCCCGCAGAGCGTTGCGGAGCGCGCCGCCAGCGTCCGGTTCCGTCGCGCGGTCGTGCTGATGGCGTTCACGCTGCTCGTGCCCGGCTCCGCCCAGCTCGTGGCGGGCAACCGCGCCGTCGGCCGGGTCGCGCTGCGGATCTGGCTGGCCCTGCTGGCGCTCGGCGCCCTCGGCCTGCTCGGCACCTACCTGTGGCCGTTCTTCATGCTCGGACTGGCCATCAAACTGCACCTGTTCGCCATCGCGCGGCTGGTGATGATCGCGCTGGCGCTCGGCTGGGTCTACCTGTTCGTCGACGCCTGGCGGATCGGCCAGCCGCTCACCCTGGTCCGCCAGCAGCGGCTGATGATGACCGGCGTCAACGGCGTGCTCTGCTTCTCGGTCGCGGGCGGCCTGCTGTTCGGCGCCCACCTCGCCGCGACCGGTGACGCCTTCCTCTCCGCGATGTTCGGCAACGGCGCCGTCACCGGCGCCCATGACGGCCGCTACAACATCCTGCTGCTCGGCGGCGACTCCGGCCGGAGCCGCGTGGGCATGCGCACCGACTCGATGACCGTCGCCTCGATCGACGCCCACACCGGCAAGACGGTGCTCATCGGCCTTCCTCGCAACCTGCAGAACTTCCCCTTCGCGCCGGGATCGGTGATGGCGAAGCAGTGGCCCCACGGGTTCGACTGCGGCATCCCGAACTGCGAGCTGAACGCGGTCAGCACCTGGGCCGTCGACCACGCCAAGCTGTTCGGCGGCGATCCCGACAAGGCGAGCAAGGAAGCGGTCATCTCGGCCATCGAGGGCGTCACGGGACTGCAGATCAACTACTGGGCGATGGTCGACCTGCAGGGCTTCCGCGACCTCTCCAAGGCCGTCGGCGGCGTCACCATCGACGTCCGTCAGCCCATCGCCATCGGCAAGACCGGCGACGTGACGGGCTACATCCCCGCCGGCCGGCAGAAGCTCGAGGGCGACCAGCTGCTCTGGTACGCCCGCTCCCGCGCCACCTCCGACGACTACTCCCGGATGGCCCGGCAGAAGTGCGTGATGAGCGCGATGCTGCAGCAGATCAGCCCGATGGACGTCGTCAAGCACTTCAGTGCGCTGGAGAAGGCCACCACCGGCACCATCTCCACCGACCTGCCGTCCTCGGAGGTCCCGCGCTTCGCCCAGCTCGCCCTCAAGGCCCGCAGCCAGAAGATGGCCACCGTCTCGATCGTCCCGCCGGCCGTCAACACCGCCGACCCGGACATCGCCAAGGTGCACGCGATGATCGCCGCCGCCATCGACAAGTCGGAGAACGGCGCGGGGTCGGGCGGGAAGAGGAAGCACCACCGGGCCGCCCAGATGAACGAGGGTGCGCTGGGGTCCTACCAGGACGGCTACACCGCGAACGACACCTCGGACCTCGGCGCCAGCTGCTGATATCTGCGCGAGCGCACGCGGTTGTCTTTCGTAGGCCCTGCCTCGGTCTGGCGGCAAGCCTTCGGGTCAGGCGCTGAAGTTCCTCAGCGCCTCCACCACGGCGTCGTACGTCGCTCGGTCGGGGGCGGCGACCAGGCCGCCCTCCAGGCGCTGTGGGGTCATCGGTCCGCCGTCGTGGCGCCCGATCGCGCCACCGGCCTCGGTGAGGATGAGCGCGCCGGGGATGTGGTCCCACGGCATGCTGCGGCTGTAGAGCAGCACGTGCGCGGCGCCGGCGATCAGCCGCGGGTAGTCGACCCCGCAGCAGGCCCAGGTGAGCTCGAGCTCGCCCAGCCCGGGCAGCTCGCGGCCGACCCACTGCCTCCGGGCGGTGCGGTACGGCGCATCGCCCGGCTCCGCCACGCGCAGCGGCTCGCCGTTGAGGGTGGCGCCGCCGCCGCGCTCGGCGACGTACGCCGCCTCGTGCTGGGGCTGCCAGATCCAGCCGCGCACGGTCTCGCCGCGCAGCACCTCGCCCACCATCACGGCGTGGTCGGGGGAGCCGTTCACGAAGTTCTTGGTGCCGTCGACGGGGTCGACGGTGAAGGCGTGCTCGGCGTCGGCGAATCGATCGATCAGCGACGGATCGGCGGCCATCGCCTCCTCGCCGAGGATCAGCGCGTCCGGGTACGCCGCCTGCAGCGCCTCGGTGATCAGCTCCTCGGACTCGTGGTCGGCGATCGTCACCAGGTCGCCCGGGTTCTTCTCCGAGACGTCGGCGTCGGCCAGCGCCCGGAACCGCGGCGTGATGACCTCGGCGGCGACGTCCTGCAGCAGGGCGAGAACCTCGGCGGTGTCCACGGGCTCCACGGTATCGGCCGTGGTCATGCGACCCCGTAGGGTGTCCGCCGTGCTGGAGGACAGGGCGGTCGTGGCGGTGGTGGTCACCTACAACCGCCTGCCCCTGCTGGAGACCCTCGTGGCCCGGCTGCGCTCCCTCGAGGCCCTCGACCGGGTCCTGGTCGTCGACAACGCGTCCACCGACGGCACCGGCGCGTGGCTGACCGAGAACGAGGTCGAGCACCGCACCCTCGCCACCAACACCGGGGGAGCGGGCGGCTTCCACGAGGGCCTGCGCTGGGCCGTCGAGGAGACCCCGGCGGACCTGGTGTGGCTGATGGACGACGACGGCCTGCCCGACTCCGACTGCCTGGACCGGCTCCTGCGTGAGCCCGACCTCGACTTCTGGGGCCCGGTCGTGGTCGACGAGGCCGCGCCCGAGCGGCTCGTCTTCCCGATCCGGCTGCCCGGCGGCACGAAGGTCGTGCACGACCTCGCCGACGTCCGCGCCGCCGCGCGCGACGGCCGCCTCGACGACATCGTCATCCCGTTCAACGGCGTCCTCGTGACCCGGGCGCTGGTCGAGGAGATCGGCTACCCGCGCGCGGAGTTCTTCATCTGGGGCGACGACCACGAGTACCGCCTCCGTGCTGAGGCGGCCGGAGCCCGCATCGCCACGGTGGTCGACGCGACGGTGCGGCACCCGTCCGTGGGCAGCCTGGGCGCGCCCATGATGTTCGGGCGGACGACGTACAACCACAGCCCCAGCGAGCTCAAGCACTACTGCATGGCGCGCAACAACACCGTCAACCTGCTGCGCTACCGCGGCTGGGTCCACGTCCTGCTGTTCTGGGTGAAGACGGTCTGGTTCTACCTGTTCACCCACCCGCAGCCGGCCCGGATCGCGACCAGCGCCAGGGCGGCGTACGCCGGGCTCCGCGGCGACTTCACCGGTCACGAGAGGTACCTGCGATGACCGCCGAGAGGGTGGCGGTCGTCGTCGTGACCTACAACCGCGCCGACCTGCTCGAGCGCATGCTCGCGGGCCTGGCCGGCCTGGACCGCGCTCCCGACGCGGTGATCGTCGTCGACAACGCCAGCACCGACCACACCCCCGACGTCCTCGCCGCGAGCACGCTGCCCGGCCTGCAGACGATCCGCACCACCGACAACCTCGGGGGAGCGGGCGGCTTCCACGTCGGCCTCGGGGCCGCCTACGACCAGGGCTTCGACGCGATGTGGCTGATGGACGACGACGTCGTCCCCGCCCCGGACTGCCTCACCCGGCTGCTCGAGGTCGACGCGAGCGCGCTGATCAGCGTCCGCGAGGACCTCGCGGGCCGGCTCATCGAGAAGGCCGCGGTCCGTTTCGACCTGCGCAACCCGCTCGCGATCCGCCCGAAGACGGCCAGCATCGACTCGACGTACGCCTCCCGCGCGGACATGCCCGCGACGGTCGAGGTGCAGAACGTCGCCTTCGAGGGCTTCCTGGTCCGCCGCGAGGTCGTGGACCGGATCGGCCTGCCGGACCCCAGCTTCTTCATCTTCTACGACGACGTCGACTACGCGATCCGCGCCCGCCGCGCGGGCTTCCCGATCCTCGCCGTGCGCGACGCGGTGCTGGTCCGCCAGTTCGACTTCGACCAGCAGCACGACCTGTCGGGCTGGAAGGGCTACTACATGTACCGCAACCTGTTCGCGGTGCACTTCCGGTACGGCGAGAACGCGGCTGTGCGCCTCAAGCCGTGGCTGATCGCGCTCGTGGTGGTGCTGCTGAGCCCGGTGCGGGGCGGGCGGGCCGAGGCCCGCAACGTCATCCGAGCGGTGCGGGACGCGCGCCCGATGCGTCGACCCGACCCGGCGGCTCCTCCGGTCCGTCGGACTCCCTGAGCCGGTCGCGGGTACGCCGCAGCTGCGGGCGCAGGCCGACGTGGTTGCCGGTCGTCATCGCGGACATCCACACGGCCAGCGAGCCGATGACGATGCCGCCGAGGATGTCGCAGAAGAAGTGCCAGCCGATGTAGAGCGTGGCGAGCACGGTCAGCACCCAGAAGATCCACGCGACGACCTGGATCCAGCGCTGGAGCCCGAACAGCATCACGCTCAGGCAGATCGTGGTCATGATCCCGACGTGCAGCGACGGGAACGCGGCGATCGTCTGTAGGGTGCCCGAGGCCCAGGGGTGCGCGGTCACCGCGACGCGGTCGTCCCACAGGCTGTTGACCAGGTCGGTGACGTAGGTGTGCGGCAGCGTCGCGAAGTCGCCGCGCGAGGAGTAGACGGGCCCGAGGGTCGGGACGAGCAGGTAGAGGATCGCGCCGAGCACCCAGTCGACCGCGACGGCGGTGACGTACCAGGAGCCGGCGGACGTCGAGCGGGTCCAGACCAGCGCGATCGCGATCGAGACCGGCACCAGGGCGATCCAGCCGATGTAGACGGTGGAGAACACATGGGCGGCCAGGTGCGTGCCGAGCAGGTGGTGCAGGACGACCGCGGGGGTGTGCCCGGCCCACAGCCAGTGGTCGATGGAGGCCAGCCGGTCGTCGTACAGGTGGTGGTTGACGAAGGGCACCATGCTCTTGACGTTGCGGAAGGTCGCGTAGCACAGGTACCAGGCGCCCAGGCCGCTCAGCGCGAACGCCCAGTGCCGGGCCGGCCAGCGCTCGGCCATCACGCTGCGCACCTCGCCGCGGCGGATCATCCGGGGGATCACGTCCAGGGCGATCGCGGCCGCCAGGATCGCCGGGAACCGCAGCATCGTGTCGTCCGCGTCACGCACCGGCAGGTGGTCGCCGACGGCCATCACGACCATCAGCGCCGTCAGCAGCAGACCGCACGCCCACGCGAGCCCGAACAGCCGCGCGGAGCGGAAGGCGGCGCTGTCCCTCATCACCCGAGCGAGGATAGTTGACGAAGACCACGCCCTCCCCGCGGCTTGCCGAAGCCGGTTCCGGGCCGCCGCCCGGTTAGACTCACGCCCCGTGTCGACTGCTGATTCCCTCCCTGACCTCCTCGTCGTCGGTGCCGGATTCTTCGGCCTGACCGTGGCCGAGCGCTGCGCGAGCGAGCTGGACCTCAAGGTGCGGGTGATCGACCGGCGCGACCACATCGGCGGCAACGCCTACTCCGAGTTCGAGCCGGAGACCGGGATCGAGGTGCACAAGTACGGCACCCACCTGTTCCACACCTCCAACGAGCGGGTGTGGGAGTACGTCAACCGGTTCACGACGTTCACCGACTACAAGCACCGAGTGTTCGGCAAGTACCAGGGGCAGGTCTACTCCCTGCCGATGAACCTGGGCCTGATCAACCAGTTCTTCGGAAGGTCGCACACGCCCGACGAGGCGCGCGCGCTGATCGCCGAGCAGGCCAGCGAGTTCGACACCGAGACCGCCCAGAACCTCGAGGAGAAGGCGATCTCCCTGATCGGGCGCCCGCTCTACGAGGCGTTCATCAAGGGCTACACCGCCAAGCAGTGGGAGAAGGACCCGAAGGACCTCAGCCCGGACATCATCACGCGGCTGCCGGTGCGCTACACCTTCGACAACCGCTACTTCAACGACAAGTACGAGGGCCTGCCGACCGACGGCTACACCGCCTGGCTGACCCGGATGGCCGACCACCCCAACATCGAGGTGCAGACCTCGGTCGACTTCTTCGACGTGGTCGACGAGTACCGGGGCAAGGTCCCGATCGTCTACACCGGGCCGGTCGACGAGTACTTCGACTACTCCGCCGGCAAGCTGTCCTGGCGTACCGTCGACCTGGAGTCCGAGATCCTCGACGTCGACGACTACCAGGGCACCGGCGTAGTCAACGCCAACGACCCCGAGGTCCCGTTCACCCGCGAGCTGGAGTTCAAGCACCTCCACCCCGAGCGCGCGGCGTCGTACACCAAGGGAAGGACGGTCGTCGTGCGTGAGTTCAGCCGCTTCGCGGAGGACGGCGACGAGCCGTACTACCCGATCAACACCGCCGACAACCGCGCGAAGATCCTGCAGTACCGCGACCTCGCCGAGAAGGAGGACATGGTCCTGTTCGGCGGGCGTCTCGGCACGTACAAGTACCTCGACATGCACATGGCGATCGCCTCCGCGCTGTCGATGTACGACAACAAGCTCAAGCCGCACTTCGCTGCCGGCGCCGAGCTCAAGTCCGGAGGTGTGGACGAATGAGCCGCCGACTGCTGCAGCGGCAGATCATGCCGCTGGACCGTGACCTCGAGGTCATGTCGCTGTACGTCGACCTCGAGGACGCGCGCCTCGACGAGGACAAGTACGTCGTGGGCGGCGACTCGGCCGCCAAGGCGATCAACAACGCCCAGATCCGCCAGGGCAGCGGAGGCGGACGCCGGGTCGCCCCCGAGCAGCTGCTGGACCGCACCCGGTTCAAGGTGCTGGCCGGCCAGAGCGTCTCGTTCGGCTCGCTGTTCAACGGCTTCCCGGCGTCGTACTGGCGGCGCTGGACCATCGTGGACCAGGTGCGCCTGGAGGTGACCGTCGAGGGCATCGGCGCCCACGTCGTGGTCAACAAGTCCCTCGCCAACGGCAACAGCCAGCGCGTCGACGCGGGCGTCGTCACCGAGTCCGGCGAGCAGACCTTCACCTTCGACCTCTCGCTGATCCCGTTCGTGGACGGCGGCTGGTACTGGTACGACGTCATCGCCGGCGAGGTCCCCGCGGTCGTCTCTGCCCAGTGGGTCGCCGACGTGCCCGAGGACCGCGCCGAGCATGGCTCGGTCGACATCGCGATCACCACGATGAACCGGCCCGACTGGTGCGCCAAGCTGCTCCAGCAGATGGCCGACCCCGACCTGCTGCCCTTCCTCGACACCGTCTTCGTGATGGAGCAGGGCACCAAGCTCGTCGTCGACGACGAGGAGTTCCCGGCGGCCGAGAAGCTGCTCGGCGACAAGCTGCGGGTCATCCAGCAGGGCAACCTGGGCGGCTCGGGCGGCTACGCCCGCGGCCAGCTGGAGTGCGTCCGCAAGGGGACGGCGACGTACGCGCTGATGATGGACGACGACGTCATCTGCGAGCCCGAGGGCATCATCCGCCAGGTCACCTTCGGCGACCTGGCCCGCCGTCCCACGATCGTCGGCGGGATGATGTTCAACATCTACTCCCGCTCGCGGCTGCACAGCTTCGGCGAGATCGTGAACCCGTGGCGGTTCCTGTGGATGACCCCGCCCGACGGCTACGGCGCCTGGGACTTCTCCACCCGCAACATCCGCTCGGCGCGCTGGCTGCACAAGCGCTGCGACGTCGACTTCAACGGCTGGTACTCCTGCCTGATCCCGCGGGTCGTCCTGGAGCAGATCGGCCTCTCGCTGCCGGTCTTCATCAAGTGGGACGACTCCGAGTACGGCCTGCGCGCCAAGGAGGCCGGCTTCCCGACGGTGACCCTGCCCGGTGCCGCCGTGTGGCACGTGCCGTGGAGCGACAAGAACGACGCCCTCGACTGGCAGGCCTACTTCCACCACCGCAACCGGCTGATCGCCGCCCTGCTGCACAGCCGCTACCCCAAGGGCGGGCGGCTGCTGCGCGAGAGCCTGAACAACCAGATCGCGCACCTGGTCGCCATGCAGTACTCCACCGCCGAGCTGCGGCTGCAGGCGATGGAGGACATCCTGCAGGGCCCCGGCCACCTGCACGAGATGCTGCCGACCCGGCTCGCCGAGGTGAACGCGCTGCGCAAGGAGTTCAGCGACGCCCAGCTGGTCGCCGACCGCGACGACCTGCCGCCGGTCAAGCGCGACAAGCCGCCGGCCAAGGGCATGCACATCTCGCACGTGCCGAGCCGCCGCTCGCAGCTGATCTCGGCCCTCACCGGCCCGATCCGCCAGGTCAAGGCGCCGCGCGCCCTCTCGCGGGAGTTCCCGGAGGTGGAGATCCCCGCGCTGGACGCGAAGTGGTACCAGCTGGCCAAGTACGACTCGGCCATCGTGTCGATGAACGACGGCACCTCCGCCGCGCTCTACCAGCGCGACCCGGAGCTGTTCCGCTCCCAGCTCAAGCGCACCCTCGCGCTGCACGAGCGGTTCCGTCGCGAGTGGCCGACCCTGGCGAAGGCCTACCGCGACCAGCTCGGCGAGATCACCTCGCCCGAGGCGTGGGAGCGCACCTTCGCGCCGTGGACCGGCCAGGACGAGGGGGGCGAGGCGTGAGCGACACCCTGAGCGGTACGACGGCCCAGCGGGTCGTCGAGCCGGTGCGGTTCCGGGTCTCGGCGACCGAGGCCGAGCTGGCCCCGCCCACCGCCGACAACGGCCTGGTCGGCGTCTTCCACCGCCGCTACCTGCTCAAGCTTCTGGTGCGCCGTGAGATCAGCGCCCGCTACCAGGGCTCGTTCCTCGGCCTGCTGTGGTCCTACATCAACCCGTTCGCGCACTTCGTGACCTACTGGGTCGTGATGGGCATGATCTTCAACCTGCACAAGGACCTGCAGCACTTCGCGATCCACCTGTTCGCGGGCCTGGTCATCGTCCACTTCTTCACCGAGACCTTCGGCGCGGGCACCCGCTCGATCGTGCGCAACCGGACCATCGTGCAGAAGATGGCGATGCCGCGCGAGATGTTCCCGGTCGCGACGATGCTCACCTCGCTCTACCACGTCGGGCCGCAGGTCGTGATCCTGATCATCGCCGCGGGCGTCACGGGCTGGACCCCCGATCCGGCCGGCATGATCGCGCTGGTCCTCGCGCTGGCCCTGATCATGGTGCTCGGCCTGGCGGCGGCGCTGCTGTTCAGCGTGGCCAACGTGTTCTTCCGCGACTTCGGCAACATCGTCAACATCATCTTGATGTTCGTCCGCTTCGGCGTACCGATGATGTACTCGTACTCGATGGTCCACGAGCGGTTCGGCTCGTTCGCGAAGTACTACATGTACGACCCCCTCGCCGAGGCCGTCGTGCTGTTCCAGCGGGCCTTCTGGGTCGGCACCACCGACGACCGGGCGTTCACCGTCGCCACCCAGATGCCCGACCACCTGCTGTTCCGCGGGGTCGTCATGGTGGGCGTGAGCCTGGTCCTGCTCGGCATCTGCCAGCTGATCTTCAGCCGGCTCGATAACAAGATTCCGGAGATGCTCTGAGCAATGAGTACCTCGATCGTCTGCGAGAACGTCACCAAGAACTTCACGCTGCGCTACCACCGCACGTTCAAGGACATCACCGTCGCCATGGCGCGCGGCAACCAGACCAGCCAGACCTTCCAGGCGGTGAACGACGTGTCGTTCACCGTCGAGCAGGGTGAGGCGATCGGCCTGATGGGCCTGAACGGCTCGGGCAAGAGCACGCTGCTCAAGATGGTCAACGGCGTCATGCGCCCCGACGGCGGCAAGGTCCTGACGCGCGGCCGCATCGCCGGCCTGATCGCGACCGGCGCGGGCTTCCACCCGCAGCTGACCGGGCGCGACAACCTGATGCTGAACGCCGCCATCCTGGGCATGTCGGACAAGGAGATCGCGCGCAAGTTCGACGCGATCGTCGACTTCGCCGGGCTGGAGAAGAAGCTCGACACCCAGGTCGGCCACTACTCCTCGGGTCAGCAGGCCCGCCTCGGCTTCGCGATCGCGGTGCACGTCGACGCCGACATCTTCCTCGCCGACGAGGTGCTCGCGGTCGGCGACCGGCCGTTCCGGCTCAAGTGCATGGCGAAGATGGCCGAGATCAAGGAGAGCGGCTGCACGATCGTCTACGTCAGCCACGCCACGTCCTCGGTCCGCAGCATGTGCAACCGGGTCATCGTGCTGGAGGAGGGCCGGATGGTCTTCGATGGGCCGACCGACGACGGCATCCGCTTCCTCGGCTACGAGGACGAGTACGACGAGCAGGCCGGTGCCGACCTCGACGGCGACATCGACGGCGGGGACTTCGCCGGCGAGTAGCCCTTTGATGGCGCGAGCGCGTCGCCGCTGATCGGCGCCTGGCTCGGTCCGCGTCCCTCGGCTCCTCCGGTCGCTGGCGCTCCCTCCGTCGCCTCGTGCCGCGCACCTCGCAACCGGCGCCGGCGGCGCCACGCTGCCGCGCTCGCGGTCGAGCTCCGTAGGTCCGACCTCGGCGGTGGCGGCAAGCCGCTGTCCCGGCGGGCTCAGCGCTTGCGCGCGTGGCGGTAGGCCTTGAGCGCCCGCTGGCCGGCCGGGTTCTCGCCCAGGCGGCGCACCACCTTCTCCCGCAGCCGGTACGTCGGGCGCAGGTAGGACCGCTCCAGGCTGCGCTCGGTCTCGGCGAGCCGGTCCCGGAGCCGGTCGATCTCCCGGTGCGCCTCGGCCGCCTCGCCCAGCAGCGCCCCGATGGCGGTGAGCGCTGCGTCGGCCACGTCGGCCTCGTCGGGGCGGTCGGGGTCGGCCCAGTCGGCGGGGTCGCCGGCAGCCGCGCCGGTGCCGCGCAGCTCGGCGAGGTCGCCGACCACGTGGTAGCCGCGCTCGGCGATCTCCGCGCACCAGGCGGCCTCGACGTCCTGGACCCAGGGGAGCAGCGCCGGCGGCACGGACAGCCGCGGTGAGGAGGTGCGCAGCGACAGGGTCTGGTGGGCGAGCAGCTCGCGCACCAGGGGGCGGTAGTCCGCGGGCTGCAGGTCGGCGTTGACGGCCCGGTTGATCCGGCGTACCAGCGTCGTCTCGGGCACGCCCAGCGACGGGTTGGCGCGCTCGCTGCCCAGCTCGAGGTCCACGCCGCCCAGCCCGAAGGCCTCGACGAAGCGCTCCCAGAGCAGCCCCGGCGGCGAGCCCGGCGGCGGCACCGTGATCAGGTGCACCCGCTCCGGCGGGATGTCGGCGGCCCAGCGGGCCAGGATGTCGGGGATCTCCTGCACGCCCCAGAACCACGAGCCGACGCGGCCCTTGCGGGCGGGGTCGGTGACCTGGTCGAGGAACTGGCGGTAGCTCAGCGTGGCGCGGTGCTTGACGTTCTCCTGCCACTCCGCGGGCAGCTGGCGCTGCAGGTCGCGCACCGAGAGCAGCACGTGGATCTCGGCGCCCTCGTCACGGCCGAGGGAGGTCAGCGCCCGGTCCACCTGCGCGCGCCCGGCGCGCGCGAGGATCTCGTGGCTGATGATCACGGTGTGCGCGCGGCTCTCCGGTGTGGCCCGTACCTGCTCGGCCAGCCGGTCCCAGGCGCCGATCGCCTGCTCCTCCAGGCCGCCCCAGGGCAGCTGCATGAGGTCCAGCGCGGCCAGGAAGTGGGCGTCGAACCGGTCGGCGGGGTAGAGGATGCCGGCGTCGCTGAGCAGGGTGCGGCGGTTGCGCAGCAGCACGTCCTGCAGGTAGGACGTCCCGGTCTTCGGCGTACCGACGTGCACCAGGATGCGTCGCGTCACCGATGAGCCCCTTCCAGCGGGTCGAGCAGCAGTTCCAGAGCCCGGGCCAGCACGTCGCCGTCGCGGTGGAAGGCGGGGGCCGTCGCGGGCGCCGGGAGCAGCCCGTCCAGCGAGCCGAGCACAGGGTATCCGGCAGCGCGCAGCAGGCTGCGCTGGCGTTCGGCGTACGCCGTCAGCCGGTCGTGCCACGGCGCCGGGACGGCCAGCGGGCCGCTGGTGCGGGTGGCCTGCGGGACCAGCGACTCCAGCAGCAGGCGGCGCCGGCGCTCGGGCGGGACCAGCACGCCGAGCGGACGCCCGACCCAGCGGGCCAGGTCGACCGCGACTGGGTCGAAGGCCACGTCCGGGCGCAGCCCGGCGACCGGGTGGGTGCCGACGACGACCAGCGTGTGCCGGACGCCGACCTCGGCGGCCACGCGGGCCGCCTGCTTGGCCAGCCGCAGCGCCGGGGGAGGGGTGTCGGTGCGGATCCGGTTGGTCAGCCAGTCCTGCGGGCCGAGGACGCCGCCGGAGACGGCCTGGTGGCCCCAGGCGTGCAGGGCGACCGTGGCGAGGTCGTCGGTGAGCACGAAGGCGCGGCGACCGGGCCGGGTGCGGCCGCGGGAGGCCCGCCGCAGCTCGAGCCGCGCCACGGCCCACGGGTCGCCGTCGAGGCGCACCCCGCGCGCGAAGGGCAGGGCAGGGAGCAGCGATCGCCGCGGCGGACGCTCGGGCAGCGCGGCGAG